>NZ_JBHMFC010000100.1:0-2355 GCF_042427585.1 Mariniflexile ostreae
GATATAAATCAGGTTTTGACAACAACTGGTCATTTCGTCACTTCATCGCAAGGTTCGCTTTCGCTCATCTCTTCTATCCTTACCTGACTATTTTAAATAGCCTTTTCTTCTATCGCTTCACACATCTTTGTTGCCTTGGATGCGTCATAGAAGTGGTTTGATGAGTTTTCCTAAAAACCCTCATCGGAGGACCTACCTCCATCTTTATCATAGCTTACACAGCACACGTCGAGTAGACGGGTGACGACTTAAAAGTCATCACTGCGCCTCTCACACCACCGTATCCTTCGACTTTGCTCAGGACAGGCCAAGGGGTCTCGTATACGGCGGTTCACTAAATTGAAGTTTGCGTATTATTAATGTAATCTAACAAAGGTTTATACCCTTTTCGTTTAAGTCTAGAAACTGTAATAGTAGTCTTTAAAATAGGGCTTTACTCAAGATTATATTTAAAATTTGGATTTCGTGATGTGCTTCGCAGTTGAGCAACTGCCCAACCTCCCTTTCTTGTTCTACTCCAAGCATAGGCTTGCCCTGCTTCTATACCTAATTGAATGAGGTTTTTACGTTTCCTTTCCAGCTTTTTCCAATCGTGCCAAATGCAATAGCGCAACCGATTTCTTAGCCAAGTATCTAGCTTTTTAAGTTTAGTGTAACTTTGGGTCAGCCAATGATATGCTTGCTCACCCAAGTAAATATGCCTCATATACGGTTCCTGCTTGGCCTGTCCTGAGCGTAGACGAAGGGTCAGTACCGAGTTTTGTAGTTTCGCTTCCTTCAGATAAAACCTCACGATTTTCACCCTTGCGACTTACTAATGCTTCAAGACGTTACTCCTGCGCATAAGGGACTTGCACCCTATAGATTAATTATTTACCTTTCCGTAAATAAAAGATGCCCATGCTGGGCACACACACCGTGTATAATTAATGGCTAGTTCTCGCCTACTTACGAAAATCCTCGCGGATTTTCTATTCGGTTTTTATTTACTAAATTCCGTGCTTAAAACACGCCACTAATCATACACAAAACCGTTGTGTTTAATTTTGAAGAAAAATCCGAACTAACCAAGAAACAAAATGAATTTTTTAAACAAATTTTTTAAATCGGAGGAAAAAACGGATGAACGGGTAACCGAAACAGAACCTAAAAAAACGACCGAATCAGAATTAGGAGAATTCAACCTTCTCGACTATCCCGAAAAAGACAGAGAAAAATCCTTTTATTTTTATGAATATAATAAACCAGATGGAGAATGGATTAATAAAGGCGAACCAATATGTAAAATTCGTATTGGAGAAAGTACTGGGTTTGGAAAATTTTACGGAGCATCAATTAAAGCTACAAAATCAGGTGTTTTAGAATGGACACTTAATAGAGATGAACTTTTAAAAAACGACAAATTATTATTCAAAATTCACAAAACAGGAGTTTATAAAAATGAAAATTCTATTGAAAATTTTGAGTTTAAATCATATTTCACAGAGAGTAAATTATCTTCATTCAATAAATGGTTAGTTGCAGATGGCAGTTTAGTTAAGGAAAATCAAGACGTTTATCAATTTTCAGATTCATTAATTGGAAAAGCACAATTAGTGAGATTAGGAGCTAAAGTTAATGACAACACAACTATACATAAATCTGAAAAAAGTGGTTACATTGATTTATATTTCAAAAAAGCTTTACATATACCAAATAAGGAATTAATGTATGTAATAAGGAAAGACGATAATGATAGAATAAATAGAAAATTTATTAATGAACCAAATATCATAATTGATGAATTCTCTAATTCAACTATAATCAAATGGAATAAAGTCAGTTCAAGACTTGCAAATAGTAAAGGTATTAAAACAAAATCAGATGACTTATCAACGGATTTTATTTTCAGTTTCAACTATATAGACAATAATGACCAAATTGTATTTTACTTTGACTCAAAACAGATAAAGCCTAAACAATTTGATAAAGTAAGTTTTCTCTTTGAAAATGGAGAACAAATCGTTTTTGAATTAACAACTAATCCAATTTCTGTAAAGAAAACTTTAGAATACAGAGGAATAATTACTCAATCGGAACTTGAATTGTTTTCCAAATCAAATTTTAAAAAATGGAAAATCTCTTTAGTTAGTGCTAAAAGAGAAATCCTGGGTGGAGAAACCAGCGATGAAAATTTATATCCAAACAAAAATAATATTCAAATTGTTATTAAGAAATTCGCCAATGAATACATTGAATTAGTAAAAAAGACAATGAAGTGATTTAAACTTTTTTTAAAAAAAATGAGAAGGGTTGTGGATATTTGTGTTGCGAAACATAAATAACTAAATCACAACCCTATATGTACTCAGTACT
>NZ_JBHMFC010000101.1:0-22486 GCF_042427585.1 Mariniflexile ostreae
TTAGGTTATTGGGATGCCCAAAATTGGGTAAAACAAGAATTTGGAATAGACATAAAATACCAGCGCATTCGTGAATATCTGATCCAGCATTTTAAAACAAAGCTTAAAAGCCCAAGAAAATCTCATTACAAAAAAGATGAAGAAGCTGAAAAAGCTTTTTTAAAAACTCCCTAACACTTTAGAGGATATTAGATTAAGTCTAAATAAAGATAATTATGAGGCAGTAAACCTGTATTTTCAAGACGAGGCCAGATTTGGGATGATGACCCATTTAGGGAAATACTTAACGGCATCTGGCGTAAAACCAATTGTAAACTACCAGCACGTCTTTAAAACGACCTATCTCTATGGTAGCTACTCGCCCATAAACGGGGATAGTTTTGTCTGGGAAATAAATGGTGTAAGCACAGGGATATTTGAACAATATCTCAAGGCATTCTCTCTTTACCATCCTAAAGAGTACAAAATAGTGGTCATAGACAACGCAGGATTTCACTCAACAAGAAACATAGAGGTACCAGATAATATTTTGTTATTGCGGATACCACCTTACACACCAGAACTAAATCCATGTGAACAAGTCTGGCAGTACATCAAAAACCGCTTCAAAAACCAGCGTTTTGAAACCATGGAAAGCTTAAGGGATTGGATAGATAAAATGGTCAATGAGATGACGTGCCAAACTATAAAATCTATTACAGGAAATCATCATTATTTAAATGCCTTTAATGCGACATTTAATAACTAAATTGGTATAACTACCTCAGGATGTGACGCCAAAACATTGCTGAGTCGTTACACTCCTACCAACTCGCAAAACGTTTGACACACATCAATACGACACACAAACACTTAAATAACAGCCCCTTATACCAAAACGTATTTCCAATACCAATATTAGATTGAGGTTTTAAACTAACATTTAAATTAAAAATGATATTTACTTTCCATCTTTTTCACTTATTAAAGTCTCACTCCCCCACCAGTCTTTATTGGGTTGCCAATCTGGACTCAACATTTCTTTTCGTTGTTTCTCTAATCGTGGCATTAGTTTCGTTTTATTGTCGATAAGTTTTTGTTTCCAAGCGGCTTCATCCCATAAGGGATCTACTTCTGCATATTGGGTGTTCATTTCCTTTAACCAATTAAGAAGTTTCGTTTGCATTTGTGATGCTAATTCGGGATTTTCACTAGATATATCTGTAGTTTCTCCAATATTATCTTTAAGATTATAAAGTTCAGCATGATGATTTTCCCAGTAATAAATAAGTTTCCAATCGCCTTCTCTTATTATGGAACTAGGCTCTCCTCCCTGATTTCCGTAATGTGGATAGTGCCAATACAAAGGCCTAGAAGCAATGGTACCTCCTTCTAAAAGCGGCTTTAGACTGGTGCCATCAATAACATGCTTATTGTTTTGGGGCACCTTTACTAAATCAAGCAATGTAGGATAAAAATCTACTCCCGAAACAGCCTCTTCAATTTTATTTCCGCCTTGACGCATCCATGGTACATAAATAAAATACGGTACTTTAACACCACCTTCCCATTGGTAGCCTTTACCTCCACGTAAATCTAATGCATTCGTAGAAAAATTATCTCCTGAAGTTACCCCTCCATTATCAGATGTAAAAACTACAATAGTATTTTTATCTAGATTCAAATCTTTCAAGGTTTTCATTACAATACCTACAGCATCATCCACTTGTTCTATCAAACCCGCATAAACTGGATTATCTTGATATTTTCTAGCAGGTAAAACACGTTCCATAGCAAAGCCATTTTCATGAATCCCCATTTTTTCAGCTTTATCACGATATTTTGTCCATTTTTCTTTAGTCGTTTGAATAGGGGCATGAACTTCGTAAAAAGATAAATACGCTAGAAATCTACTATCTTTATGATTGGTAATAAACTTTGAAGTTTCTTTAGCTAATTTCAAAGCTAAAGGCATGCCTTTTTCTTCTTCAAGATTAGTCAAATTCGGATTCTTAAATGGGGAAAAATACCCGCCATTTGGGCCGCCACTTTCATTCCCGCCTTGGTTGACATCAAATCCATGATCTGTAGGCAATGAATGTTGCTCGGCACCACCTAAATGCCATTTACCTGCAAAAAAAGTAGCATATCCATTATCTTTTAATACTTCTGGGAATGTTATATCCTCAGGATTTAAAAAATGCCTGTATTCTGGCGGTAAAAGTTTAGTATGTCTATTTAAATTTTTCCAAGCCTCTCCTGTTTTTCCTCCTTCATACTGCGTCATACCATGTCTAGCAGTAAATTGACCATTCATTAAACTAGCTCTTGATGGGCTACATACTGTACTGGCTGAATACCCATTAACAAACACGGTTCCTGATTTTGCAATGGCATCAATATTAGGTGTTTCATAATATGTACTTCCCATCACACTTAAATCGGCATATCCCAAATCATCTACTAAAATAAAAAGAATATTGGGTTTCTGGGGTGCTTGTTTGGTTTGCTTATCTATTTGAGCAACTGCTTTTTTTTCTCCACATGCTGTTGCTACAGTAGCCACTAACATGATTAATAGTATTTTATTCATCGTTAATTTATTCTGGTTTAATCCACATACAATGTCCACCGCTAGGTGCCATTATGGCTTTTATAATCGTTCCTTTTTTAACTTTCCCTTTTCTTATTTGATAGGTCTCAGGATTTTTAAGTCCGTGTGTATCTTTTGCATCCTCATAATAGGTTACATCATAGGTTTTTCCTTCTTCTAGAAAATCTAATTTGATATCTAAAGTTTTTCCTTCTTGATTGGCTACAGAACCTACAAACCATTCTTCCCCATGTCTACGGGCAGTAGAAATGTATTGATCCATTTCAGCATGCAAAACTTTGCTTTCATCCCATTTTCCAACTGGTAGTTTTTCTATAAATTCAAAAAGATCCGCTTTTTTCTCGTAAGCTTCAGGAGCATCTGGAATACAAACCAATCCACTATAAATAATTAAGGTTCGAGCAGATTCCGACACAACTGTTGAGAAATATGAATTCAGCTCCTTAGGCCCTCTTTGTCGTTCTCCTTTATTAATACCGATGATATCAAAATTACCATTATTCATATCCAGAGGCCCTTGAATTGCATTTATAAGTGCCATTCTTATAAAAGATTCTGGTGTAAAAGCTTTTCTAGAGTCTTGTTGTGCGTGGCAATATTCTTTCGTAATTGCATTTGGTAAGGTGCGCTCTATACCTGTAAAAGGAACAGGACTATCATGAAAATCGACTAACAAATGATTGTTGGCACTTTGAGAAATAGCATCAAGTGTAAAAGAGACATTACTCCCCATAAAACCATATTTTATACCACTCATACCCAATGATTCAAAGTAAGAGAACAGCGTTTCATCTCCATAATCTCCTTTATGGCGGTCATAATAAAGAATCAACTTCACCCCTTTATTATTGGCATATGTGGATACTTTTTCAAGATCAAGTCCCTCTGTTATTTCAAAATGACCTTTGGTTACATTATCATACCAGTTGGCATCAATTAAAAAATATTCAATTCCTTTTTCTGCTGCAAAATCAATGAAACGCTCATAACTTTCTGTATTGTTTCCATATGTAAAACCATCTTTAGCTGTGTAATCATGCACTCTCCAATCCCATAAGGTTTTCCCTGGTTTTACCCAAGAAGTATCTGTTATTTGACACTCAGTTGCTAAATTAAGTGGCACAGTGTTCGTTACTAAATCCCCAATATTTTCATTAACTAAAATAACGCGCCATGGTGTCGTTAATTTTTTATCAGTAAGCTTCATCGTGTTATTAGAGACGATTCTTTTTTTATGTTTATCATAACTAAATTTAATAACACCAAAACTTGGAGCCACAAATAAATCCGACTCCAATAAAGATAAGTAGGATTTTTTAGAATGTTCTACCACCAAAGGCATCATTAATTTAGGTATCACTTTAGTTGTATCAAAATCAGGTAAAGATAATGGCCCCAAAGGCATGTTTTCTCCCGCAGGACAATACAAAACATCTTTAGTATTCAAATTGTATTCACAATAAAAATGAGCTTCGGCACCTTCTTGATAACCTTCTAATTCATATCGAAAACCAACACCATAATTGTAAACACGAACGTATAATTTAGCTTTCCCTTCTGATAATTTCACAGACAGAACAAGTTCGTTGTAGTGGTTTTTTATCTCGCTAAATTGTCCCCAAACAGGTTTCCAATCTTTATTTTGAGCATTCGTTTTAGAATCTGTAATTTTTGCTGCAACACTATTATTTAAAATAGAAATCTCTGACAAACCTATCAGTTCTTCTCCGTTTTTCAACAATGTATAACTTACAGTATCATTTTCATCATTGATTACAACAACTAATTCACCTTCTGGAGATTTTACTATATAATTTATTGTTTTATTAGCAAAAGCACTTGTTGCTACTAACAAAACAAATAACAAGAGTGTATATTTTTGTTTTAATAATTTAGTTTTGGATTGGTTTATCATCTTGTAAATAATTACTTTTAAAAAGTTACAGATTATTTTGAGCTTTGGAAATTATCATATTAAGCCAAATACGAATGTCGCTATAATTACTAAATAGAAAATATAATTACAGTCTACTCTGTCCTTGTACTTTATATTTTTCTAAAAGTTGCGACAATTCTTTCACTACTTCGGGATGCTTTTTGTACAAATTATTTTCTTCCTTTGGATCTTCAGCCATATTATACAAAGTTCCAGGTGCTTCACCATTTTTAGGCTCTAGAGTTTTAGGTTTTGTAAAACCTCCAGACCCTAATTGAGGGGTGAATTTCCAGTTTCCTTTTCGAATTGAAAACATGCCATCATGAGAATGATGAACAATAGCCTCCCTTATAGGTACTTTAACATTAGACGTATAAGCCGGCCAAATATTGTAACTATCTGGGGCTTCTTCTTTTGTTATTGATTTGTGTAATATTCCTGCTACGGTAGCATATAAATCTGTGGTACACATTATTTGACCTGATTGTGTTCCAGCTGGAATCACTCCTTTCCATTGAGCCATATAAGGTACTCTGTGGCCTCCTTCATATATATCTGCTTTTTGTCCTTTAAATTTGTAATTTGCACGATGTGCATAGGCTTTTTTATCTTCTGGTTTCCAATTTGATCCGTTATCAGAAGTAACAATAATTAAAGTATTATCTAATTTACCTGCTTTTTCTAATGCTTCTACTACTGCTCCTACGGCATCATCAACCATAGTTACAAAGTCACCGTAACGACCTGCTTTTGATTTACCATTGGCATTGCCTGTTGGTAACCATGGCGTATGGGGAGCTGTTAATGGAAAAAAGATAAAGAAGGGTGTGTTATCTTCTTTTTGGTCATCAATAAAGGACACTGTTTTCTGAGTAAAATTATCTAAGACTTTATCGAAAACAAAACTAGGACTTACTTCTCCTGCTCTCCAAAAAACACCACGACCAGCTTCTTTTTCAGTCTTACCATTTGTGTAGCTTGAAGGCATCTCTACTGCCTTTCCGTTTTCAACATATACATAAGGAGGCATATCTAAAGATGCTGGAATAATATAGGAATAGTCGAACCCTAATTGATTAGGGGATTCAATTTGTTTAGTAAAATCGACATTACTTCCTTCTTTTTCTACTTTTATAGGCGCACTATTTTTAGATTGAAAACCTAACCCCATATGCCATTTACCAATACAAGCCGTTTTATAGCCGTTATTTTTAAGAAATGAAGCTACCGTTGGTCTATCATTTTCAATTAAAGGTTCATCATAGCCATCAAGCACCCCTTTTTTTAATCTACTTCTCCAAGCATAACGACCCGTAAGAATTCCATATCTTGTTGGTGTACACACAGAAGAATTTGTATGCGTATCTGAAAAATGAACCCCATTTTGAACTAGCTTATCCATATTTGGAGTTTGTATTCCAGAAGCAGCATTTAATCCAGATACATCACCATATCCCATATCATCGGCTAGGATATAGACTATATTTGGTTTTTGAACTTTATTTGTTGCATTCTCTTGATTCATTATTTTTTTAGTCTGGCAAGAAGAGACAACAATCAATACTAGAAAAACTTTAAATACATTCATACTAATTTTGTTTGTTTTTTTTTAAAATATTATATGGTAATTTTATTAGAAAAATTTATCTTATTAATATAATTACATACTTAAATTTCGAAATTAATTATAAATCATTTTTATAATTTAATGCTGTAAATAACTTTAATTTTTAACAATCTTAAAAACTCTTGAAGTTTCATTACCTTTCAATTTTACTATATAAATCCCTTTTGAAAAAGGACTCATATTCACCTCAAATGTTTTATCCTTATTTGATATATTAGCACTTAAAACTTTTTGCCCACTCATATTATATATTTCAAAATGATTAAACATTGAAATAGGTGTTACTATTTTAAGTATATCTGAAACTGGATTTGGATAAAGATCTATTAGAAGCACTTCTTTATTAGAAACAGCCAGCGTAGTTACTGGAGCAAAAACTTGCACCTCTGCTAATGTTAATGGCGTTTCTCCATTTAATTGAATTTTAACAATTTGTCCTAGAACGCCTCCGGTATCAACAGTAACACTTGGGTTGGGATACGCTGCATAGGTTTTAGAGTAAACTATTGTACCACTACTATTAATTACAGACACAGTGAAATTTGACATGTTTACTCTACAGCAACTATCCGTTCTATTGAATATTTTAACTTCGCCTATTTCTTGTTCAAATCCTAAATCTACTTGCCACCAAGCATTTGATTCAGGGTTTGTTACCGTTACAGACCCGCCTCCAAAATTACCATTGGTATTTCCATCAATAGCAAGCTCTGCCCCTTTGTTAAAAGAAGGGTTGGTTGATGATTGTGTGGCAGTACCACTTACAGCAATACTAACGGGGATGCTATAATTTTTCAAATATAAAAGCATTTGCTCTTGGGCTCCAGAATTTATAGAACCATCGGTTAGACTAATTGTTTTCCATGAATCGTATAAAACCAAACCATCTACATTGTTTTCAATGGCTTTTTCTAAACGTGTTCCAGTACCATATGCATCGTTATGGTTTACTTCAGAATCCCAAACTGGTAATCCTTCCGCAGATGCTAATGATTTAAAACTGCTCCATTGCCCATGATTAAATCCTAGATTATGACTTGCAGCAACCGTTATATAATCTGCTATATTGGTATTTTGCAACATGTCTATACCTGCTGGAAGTCCCCAGGTGCAAGGCCCTATTAATTCTGCTCCATTTACATTATTATAAAGAGCCTCATATATAGCATTAATTTGATTTACACTCCATGTGCTATTGGTTGCTCTTCCATCTTCATTAAATGGATTAATCCATTTACAATTTGGATAGTCATTAGAAAACTCTAAGACTCTCGCAATTAACTCATCTGTTGCAGCTTGAACATCCTTTACAGGTATTTCGCTAGCATCAACACTTAGTGAATTGTTTGCTATTCTAGATCCTCCGCCTCCTTGAGCTGGATTTGCAAATATTTCAAAACCTTGAGCTAAAGCTTTTGTATAAAAATAATCCATAATGGGTTTATTAGGATTGAGATCTACCCCAGTAATATCTCGAGGAAAAATTGGAATACGAATACCGTTAACGTTCATTTTAGTAAAACCTTTCAAAAGGTTATCAGCATCTTCTTGAGTGGTAATTTTGTTTGTTATGAATGCTTGTTTAACATCTCCCAAAACATAATCCATATCATTGGTATAAATACTTTGGCCTATAGCATCAAAACTACTTAAAAATATAAGTAATAAAATTAGGGTTGCTTTATTTCCTTTGAAGTAATTTTTCTTATTCATTGTTTATCTGTTTTTAGCGAAGTTTGTTATTAAAGAAAGCAAATCATGCCATTACTTTTAAATTAATATCTTATTCCATGCGTTTAACAAGACTAAAATCTTTAGCTAAACAAATTAAACACTTTTTATATTTTTAAAATTCTCATTTATGGGTTAAATATGTTGCTTTCTCAATCATATCTTATGGCACCTTATAGTAAACTGAAAAAAATGCAAAAAAAACTGCCTTTCCAGACAGTCTTTTTTTAGAAAACTTATAACTATATATTAATTTGATTTACTCCATCTACAACTCTATTTCGAAATGTTAAAACATCATTACATTTGTAGTCAGATCCATTAAAGCTAAAAGAATAATTAAGTTTAACTTCTCGAGTTGTGGGATTATAAGAAGAGCCTCCATTATCACTAACAATTATGCTTCCTGTTGCCGTTTGAATCGTTACTGTATTATCATCTGCAATAACAATTTCGAGGTTTTTATCTGTTCCTCTTAAATTAGCCAAGCCACTATATTTTAATGAATTTGGCGATACCATTGAGAAATCTAAAACATCTGTAATTCCCCCGGGATATGTTATACTCTCTACAGTAGAACCTGTTGTTTTTACATATTCACCTGTTTGAACATAATTTCCATATACTTGGTTGATATATGAAAATGTAATTACAGAAGTTTTAAGATCTTGTAAAATAGAATCTGCCTTTACAACATTATCTAATTGAAAGCCTAAGGCATAATTATTTCCTAATGATAAAGGGTCTCCAAGGTAATTTTCGGCATTTGCTTTAACATAAACAAATCCTTGTATTTTCCCGGGTGGTATAATTATTTTATTATTTGCTGGATTACCTTCACTATCTACAAGTTCATAATAACTAGCTGGCAATGTTGTAAGACCAGCTTCTGTAACAAGCGCATCGTTTAATGAAAAAGTTACTTCAACATTTTCTGTATTTGATAATCGACCTCCTAATACGACACCTACTCCAATTTGCAAGCCTTCACCTATAATAAAAGTACGGTCAATTTTTGCTTTCGGAAGGTATACCGAGGTATACTCAAATTCATTTTCTACAAAATCATCGTAAGAACATGATGTAATCAATAATCCTATTGTTATTAATAATACCAATGACTTGGTAATAGATTTTAATATATTTTTCTTCATAATCTTTATATTTAATTTTATTCCCACCCTTGGTTTTGTTTCAAATTATTATTTATTAACAATTCATTATAAGGTAAAGGTAAATAATAGTTTTTGGCTTCGTAATTTCTTCTTTCAATATCAATGTTTTCGAAAGAAAAAGTATCATCAGAATTTTTAGTTATTTTAACGCCTTTAACATCTTCTGTATTTACAATATCTTTCCATCTTCTTAAATCGTGAAATCTATCTCCTGAAAAACATAGTTCTATGCGTCTTTCATTTTTAACTAAGTTTCTAAAATCTGTTTGATTAGTCGCTACAATATCTAAATAAGGATCTGTAGACAATCCTGCTCTTTGTCTTACTTTAGCTAAAACCTCTTTAGCCGTATAGTTAAATCCAGAATGTAATAATCCTGGTTGACCAAAAGCTTCATTTAGAGCTTCAGCATATCCTAAATAAATATCATTAAGTTCTAACTGAACATACACTTTAGGAAGCGTTGTTGTCACATCAATTGCGGCAGGGTCAAAATTTAAATTATTCAAGTACTTTTTTAAGTAATAACCTGTTCTTGTTCCCGCTGAATTATTAAATCCTCCGTAATAATCTAAACCTCCTTGATAAATTTCTAGAGCATTATATTCTGAACACGTAGCTGAAGTAAAACATTTATCGCCATTATAGAACACAAATTTATAGAACCTACTGTCTCTTGATTTATAAGGCGTTGTAGCATCATAAGCACTTAAACCATTATCTATAGGGTAACCATTAGCATCTGGAAAAGCATCAATTAGATTTTGAGATGGATTGATTTCACCAGTTCCATATAAAGACGGTGGATATAATCTTTTTTCTAAGGCATTACTACTTCTGGAATTACGCATTCTCCAAATATGATCTGGATTAGTTTCACTAGCAAAGTCAAAAGCCTGTAAGTTTTTTAACCCCCCATTTTGAATAATTAATTCCTGTGCGTACGTTGCTGCTAATTTCCATTTAGAAAGATCGTTAGATGGGTTAAAAGCTGGACTTGCAGCGTACAAAGCTAATTTTGCTTTTAAAGCGTATGCGGCTAAACCACTAGCTCTACCTGTTTCAACTAAGCTATAAGCGGGATTTCCACTCTCAGCCCCTTGATATACAAGCGGTAAATTTGCAATGGCAATATCTAAATCTTCTATTATTTGAGTGACACATTCATCATATGTATTTCTACTTAGTTTAGCATACGCTTCATTTTCTAAAACTCTATTGACAATAGGAAAACCTAACATGCCTCCATTAGCAGAAGGTCCTCCAAATACTTTAAGTAGCTCCCATTGTGCCCATGCTTTTAAAAAGTGTGCTTCACCATAATATCTACTTATTGTTCTTTCATTTAAAACCTCATTATTTTCAGAAACAAAAAATGATAAATCTTTATTATGTATAAGATCTATGTACTGATAAATTTGTCTGATATTATGGTAAGACTGTTGCCAAACATAACTATAGGGGTTACTCGTTGGTCCCCAATATCCGGTTGCTAATGATGTTTCTCCATTATTAGCAACACCATTATCGGTTAAATATTCATTTGAAAAATCCCTAAAATAATCAAATGAATAATCGGTATAAATATCGTCTATAATACCTCTAGATCTTTGTCCTGAAGTTGTAACTACCTCTTCTCTAGTATACTGAATTTCATCCTCTAGAAAATCACTACAGGATGTAATAGCTAGTGTTAGGGTTATAACTGTTAAAATTTTATTTGTTAATTTCATTTTTTCGATTTTTTACCATTCATTTATTAAAAATTCACCGTAGCTCCTAAAACAAAGGTTCTCATCATTGGATATTCAAAAAATCCAGATCTAGTATCTTCTGGATCTAAGTCTTTCATTTTACTAAACAATGCTAAATTACTTCCTCTTAGAAATAATTTCACTTTTGAAAATGCTTCATTTGACATTATTGATTTTTGTAATGTATAACCTAATTCAAGATTAGAAATTCTAAAGTAACTGCCATCTATTAACCAATAATCAGAATTTTGATTATTATTTACACTTCCTAAAGCACTTAATCTTGAGTTTACGTTTCCATTAGGAAGAGCATTATTTACACTTCCGTAATAGTTTCTTAAGCCACTACGTTGGTAATAAGAAATAGAATTAAGATCAATATCATAACCACCAACACCCATTCCAACTACATCTAAATTTATTCCTTTGTACTCAACTCCTACATTAATACCATAATTAAATCTTGGCGTGGTATTTCCTACGGCTCTTTGATCTCTTGAATCAATAACATCATCACCATTTTGATCTAGATATCTAATATCACCAATTTGTACATCTCCAAACTGAGGTAAAGCATCGCCAATATTTTCTGCTGTAAAAAGACCATCACTAACGTAACCAATAAAATTATCTTCTGCTTGGCCTTGTTGTAATCTATACTGATCTGGATAAGGTATTTCTGCTATTTTTTCTCCCTTAATTTTATTGTAACCAGCATTAACGCTTGCATAATATTTAAAGTCTCCATAACTATCATTAAAGGTTATATTAGCATTAAAACCTTTATTTCTTCTGTCTGTAAAATTTAATTGCGGTAAATAAACATTATTACCCAAGGCTGTTGCATAAAGGGCACTTGCTTGTGTTATTTGATTTTGAATAGCAATATCAAAATAATTAATATCTAATCTAAGTTTTTTTAATAAACCTAATTCAAAACCTACAACCATTTGGTTGTATACTACCCAGTCTATTTCTTCATTAGCTGTAGTACTTTGTCTATATCCAAATGCATTTTGAGTTTGTGTACCCGTTCCTAAATACATAGTTCCATTTGCTTTACCACCACTCCAGGTATCTAAATAAAAGAAAGAAGAAGAGGTGTATTCTGTTCCTATTTGACTATAAGAAGTACGAAATTTAAGATAATCAATTACCTTGTTATCTTTTAAGAAGTTCTCATTGGATGCCACCCATGCAACTCCTAATGTAGGAAACAATTTAGTTCTATTAACTCCTACAAACTTCGAGCTACTACTTGAATTTAAGTTAGCATGAAAAATATATTTATTTTGCAAAGCAAAAGAACTATTTAAATTAAATGTTAGGTTTCGTTTATCTGGTTGAGTAGAATTTGTATTCGGTTCGTAATACAAAAGATGGTTTAGGTTTAAATTTAAAACACCTTCGTTCATTTCTTTTATGTAGCTAAGGTTACCATTATAGGCAAATATTCGTTGTATTCCTGTCTCAGATCTTGATACATCTAATGCTAAGTTTTCTTGTCTGTATAACTTTAAACCCGTAATATCTTCTCCAGTCACATCATCTTGTGTTGTTTCTAAAGTATATAAACGAGGTGTATTATTTGCTATTAAAGATTGTTGATTGTATGTTTTCATCATGATGTAAGTATCATACTTTAAGCCAGGCACATAATCTTGAAAATCAAAATCTAAGCCTAAATCGAAAATCATATTAGCAGTATAATCTGTTCTAGACCCACCCATTTCTAATTCAGAAAGTAAGTTGGTGTCAAACTCGTTACTTACAACATAGGCAGAATCTCCTACTTTTAAAGGAAAAGCATTTGCAGGTGTCGCTGAAATCCACAGAAACATATCATCTGCCCCAATAACAGGTCTGTTATTCTCTCCAAATTTACCATACACGCTAGCGTGCGTTCTAATTAAATTATTAATACGGGTGTCAATTTTAGTTCTAAAAGTTATGTCTCTACCGTTTATTGGGTCTCCTACTTTTTCTAAACCTTTCCAGTCTGAATAACCAACAAAGGCACTATATTTTAAATTTTCTTGACCTCCATACACATTTAAAGAAGCAAAATTAGAAGGTGCACTTTCCTTTAGGAACGTTTCTCTAGAGTTTATGTTTGGAAAGTTTATAGGATCCGATCCATCTTTATATTTGGCTATATCTTCGGCACTGTAAATATCTCCAAATCCATCATTATTTGATGCTTGATTTATAACCGTAGCATACTCGGAAGCAGATAATAATGCTGGTAAACGGGTGGCTGTATTGTACCCTCTTTGATAGTTAACTTCAACTACAGGCTTGCTTAATTTACCACCTTTTGTAATTACGTAAATAAGTCCATTATCTCCTAAATTCCCCATTAAGGAATTAAAAGTACCATCATTAAGCACTATTACTTCATCTACTTCTCTTAAATCTACTTGAAGACCTCTTGGTTGCCCATCAATAAGGATATAAGGAGAGCCTCCATTTAAAATGTAAGAATAGCTTTCGTTAGCACCAGGTGTGTTTGTTTGTCTAACAATTCTTAAACCAGGAACTCGGCCTCTTAATGCTTCTGATAAATTATCTCCAGCTGTTTTGCGAAGTTCATCACCCGAAATTCTAAAAACGGCTCCGGTTGTTTGGCTTAAATTGAATACACCAAATGGTGTTCTCAAAAATTCATTATTATCTACTGGAATTGAATCTTGGATGCCAAAATTATTTATTGGTGTATTTTGGGCCACACCCACATAAATAGTTAGAGCATTAAGTAAGCAGAAAGTAAATAACTTTAATTCTGTTATTGTTAATTTCATCTGTTTAGTTTTATAGTTTTATGTTCTTAATATTTTAATTGTGTTTTTCTATAACACATATTACCACCCTTCTGTTTGATCAAAAGAAGGCACAGCTTCTATTTCTGAAGTAGGGATTGGCCACCAATAATTATTATCATTAAACGTTTTCTTTAATTGAGTTTGTTCTACATTTTCATAACTAAACCCAGAAGGATATGTTGGTGTTTCACTACCTTGCCAACGCATTTCTAAGAACTCTACTTTTTTATTTTCTTCTAAGTGTGCTATTTTCCATCGTCTTATATCATCATATCTAAATCCTTCAAAACATAATTCTATAGCACGTTCATTTCTTATTCTTTCTCTAAACGCTTCTTTAGAACCTGTATATCGAGCATCTACATTTGGCATACCTACTCTATTTCTAAGAAGGTTTATAGCTTCTATGGCTGTTAATGTTCCTCCAGAAGCTTTTCCATTTGGACCGTAGGCTTCATTTACTGCCTCTGCATAATTTAAGTACACTTCTGGCATTCTAAATATGATATTGTTAACATGGTAACTAAAATTTCCATTATTACCACTTATCCAATAAGCACCATTAGGAATCCATTTTCTAATACGTAATCCTGTTAAATTATAAACAATTAGAGGGGAAGTTGTTCTGGATGGATCATCTAAATCAGCTCCAAACTTCCCTTGTTCATTTACAATTGCCAAATCCGCATAACCTGAAGTATTTTTTGGTGATGTGGTAACTGTCCATTTTACACCATCAAATAAAATAGCATTATAGAACCTTGGATCTCTATTTACAAACGGATCTTGAGGATTATATGAAGGATCATCCTCAATGGCCAAACCATTTTTAGTTTCGAACTTCTCAATAAAATTAGCAAGCGCTCCAATATTCATAGGGTTTTGATTAAACTTAACAATATCAAAACCTACAGTTAGGCTTAATCTTGGTGTCGGGTTAAGAATACCCGCGTAAGTAAAAAACTTTTGATTTGCCTCCATAAAAATAACTTCACTAGGGATTGTTTTTTGTATCCCCGGTCCTACGAAAATACTTCTGTAAGGTTCTAGTACCGCGGGTTCAGGAGCTAAAAGATCTGCTCCAGCACTAAAATTTACTGCATCACGATCAACATCTAAAGTATTTGCAGCACTGGCATTAGCAAGTGCATACAAACCATTATCATTGGCAAAATTAATTAAATCTGAAGCTGCTGTAGCGGCATCACTCCAAGCTTGAGTATTATTAGATTGATTCACTAATGGACTTGCTGCAAATAAAGTAAGTCTAGATTTTAAAGCCATAGCAACACCTTTTGTTGGTCTTCCTACGTTTTCACTTGGCCATTCTATAGGCAATAAGTCTATTGCAAGATTTATATCCTCTAACATATCTGCCAAATTACTTGCATAACTTTCTCTTTCTACTGTTACAGGTTCATTAATATTTAAGTTTTGTTTTAAATAAACCAGCCCTCCATGACGTTTGGTTATAAAGTGATAAAATGAAGCTCTTAAGAAATAAGCTTGTCCTTTTAAATTATCAATTTCTTCTTGAGTCGTGTTACCAATCTGATCTGCTTTTTCAAGAAAAGTATTTACTATTCTAATTCCTTTCCAAGCTGAATAATACCTAGATACAAATAATGGGCTAGTATCTGCTCGATTAGTTCTATTCATTAAACTTAAATAATCACCTTGAGCATAAAAGTTATAAGTTTCAGGTGTTGGAGAAGCTTTTCTTCCAGGATACCCTTCCCCAGACATGGTCATACCTGGAAGAATATCTGGGCTTTGATTTACCGAACTCACTTCTGAAAGGTAGTGTGTGTAAGCACCATCAAAAAAGTCTTTTACATAACGAATATCGCTAAAAATATCGTCTTGATCTAATCCTTCAGTCTCCTGTACTTTATCTAAATAATCTTCACAGCTAATTAATAGACTAGCCATAATAAAAATGATTGTATATTTTATTGTTCTCATAATTTTTATCTTTTAAAAACTCAAGTTTAATCCTAAATTAACTCTTCTTAATAAGGGATACGCTCCCGGTGTATTCCCTTCAGGATCTCCATAATCAATATCTGAGATAGTAAATAGATTATTTCCATTGATATATATTTTTAAATCGCTTATCGTTTTGTTATTGCTCATGTCGAAATTATAACCAACGTTCATACTTCTCAATTTTATATAATCTAAGGATATAACTCTAGCTGTATTTGCAGAAACATTAGGGTCGGTTAAAGCATGTAAAGCTGGATATTTTGCATTGGTATTTGTTGGAGTCCAATAGTCTAGCTGTACATAACGTCCTGATGCAGCTCCACTTGGTAATGCATAAGCAAGATCGGCATTAATAAGGCCTTTGTGACCTTTAATTCCGTTAATTAAAGCACTAATAGACCACCCTTTATACGAAGCTCCTAACATAAAACTATAACTATGTCTAGGTGCATCTGGTAAATCAAACCTTATTTGATCCTCAGTCGCAGAACCTATTACAGTTCCGTTAGCATTATAATCTATATATCTATAATCTCCCAAACCAGGATTCCCAGATATGATTGGATAATTCACTATTTCATCAATATTTTGAAAATAACCATCTGCTTGCAACAATGAAGAAGCTCCAATTGGTTTACCTTTAACAGCTGTATATTCTGGAGTTCCAGGACCATCGGCAGCACTTTTTATAACGCGGTTTTCATTAAATCCATAAAAACCAGTTACAGAATAATTAAGCCCGCCTTGAGTTTTGTTTTTATAAGTTAATGAAAACTCGTATCCATGACTTTCAGTAGCGTCTAAATTTGCATAAGGATATTGTGTATCAAGCCCCAGCATTGCCGAAACATCTCCTGAGGGTCTAGTAATTAAGTTATCTCTGTTCTCTTTAAAAAACTCGACAAGTCCTGATATTTTACTTTTAAAAAGACCAAAATCTACGCCTATATTTTGTTTAGTTACAGTAGCCCAAGTTAAATCGGTATTTCCAATTTGAGACTGATTAAGTATGGTAAGCGTATCATCTATAAATTCTCCAAAGAAAAATCTAGAACCTAATCGTCTTTCTGCAGCTGTAACTGCATAATCGAAATAACTTATATACTGCCAACGATTATTACCTATACCTGCTTTGCTTCCTGTTTCACCGTAAGAGTATCTTAACTTAAAGTTGTTTAATACTGGAAAAGTGTTTTTAACGAAATTCTCTTTTGCTAAATTGATACCTACAGCAGCAGATGGGAAAAACTTAAATCTATGCCCTTCTGCAAAGGTTTCATCTCCATTGTATGAACCACTTAACTCAAAGAAATAACGTGTATCATAATCATACGTAAAACGCCCAACATAATCCTCATTAAAAAAAGGAAAGGATACATTTGTTATTCTTTTATTTCGGCTAAAAAGGGCTAAACCAGTAACATTATGATTTCCAAAAGAACGTTCGTAGTTTAGCTGTGCTCTTTTATAACTAATTTCTTGATTGTTATTAATACTTTCACTTCCCAGAATATAATATAATGGGCGTTCATAATCGACTCCTTCTGATGAGTCCCAGGTTCCATCACGCTTTAAAGTAAAGGTGTCTTGTTGAGAATAAAGTGACCCATCATATGAAATTCCACTTTTACTTTGGTAATTACTTATATAGTTGTATTTACCAGTAAAACTTAAGCCTTTTGTAATAAAATCTAATTCTTGTTCTAACTCAAAATCAATTGAAAAAACATTATTAATAGAGTTTGCAGAACCTGCTCTGTTTAGAGCGGCATATGTATTTGGTCCAGCTCCAAATCTTCCTTCAGCAACACCCGGGTACAAAGGGTCTGGATATTGTTCCATTACAGAGGCTGGATAATAAGGCACGACACTTCCTGGAGCCAATGTATATAAAGCTAAAAAAGCACTTGATAAATTATTTCCATTTCCTGGTTCATTGGTATCTTCTAAACGACTACTAATACTCGTTTTTAATTTTGTAGTTTTAGTTAAAGAGAAATCTAAATTTGCTCTAAAGGAATATCTACTAAATTTAAATTTAGGATCGTATTCATAAAGTTGCTCCGTCTTTGCAATATCTCCTTCTTGTAAATAGCCTGCAGAAGCATAATATTTTACAAATTCATTACCTCCACGTAGTGATACTGTTTGGTTAAAACTTGTAGCATAATCTTTAGTCACTGTTTCTGCCCAATTGACATCTGGATACATATATGGCAAATCTCCATCTCTCCAATGTGTTAAATCTGCTTCCGAGGTATAGCCACTACCATAGGCTTGATCATTTAGAACACCTACATTTAAGGCACTCTGCGCAGTATAAGCATCTAATACATTTGGACCTTCTGGTAATAATTTAACAGAAAACTCGCTAGAAAAACTAACTACAGGCTTACCTGTTTTCCCTCTTTTTGTTGTAATAATAATAACACCATTAGCACCTCTAATACCATACACAGCTGTTGCAGCACCATCTTTTAATGTACTAATGCTTTCAATGTCTCTTGGGTCTATATTAGAAAAACCACCAACAATTTCAACACCATCGACTAAAATTAAAGGATTTGAATTACCACGTATAAATATATCTCCCGAATCATCTCCAGGCTGTCCAGAATTCTGAACAATATTTAGTCCTGGGGTAAGACCGTTTAAAGCATTGGTGATATTAGAAGAACCTGTTTCTAAAATTTCTTCACCTTTAATTTGGTTTATGGCTCCTAGAATACTTTCTTTTTTTTGAGTACCATAACCTATAACAACAATCTCGTCTAATTCGGAAGTATTTCCCTTCATTGTGATATTTAGGGTTACTTGAGAACTCACAGTTAATTCTACGTCATTAAAACCTAGATAACTAAAATTTAGTATCGAGCCAGACTTCGCTTTAATTGCAAAATTTCCATCAAAATCTGTAACCGCACCCGTTGACGAGCCTTTAATTATAATATTAACACCAGATAATGGTATTTTTGCTTCATCTGTCACTATTCCTGAAATCATGGTTTGGGACCATGCAGTGACTAGACTAAAACAACATATAAAAAGTGTAATTATCTTTAACTTCATAATTTAATTAGTTTTTAGTTTTTAGTTTTTGTTCTACTCTATCATAATTTAATGAACCTATTTATGATAGATGTCTTACAAAACTAATGAGTTTAGTTGTTTTGATTTTCTCAATTATGGGGTTCAAATGTTACAATAATGTTAAAAAGTAGGTGATTTCAACTATTTTTATAATATTTTATATTAATTTTAATTATAAAAAAAGCTTCTTAATGGGGTGTTATTAATTATTTAAACATAATCTCATCAATAAAAACACCGTTGTTTTCTACTGTTTCAATTTTGATAATATTAGCTCCACGGTCTATTCTAATTGGAATATTTACTTGATTCCATGAAGTTCCCAAATTAGTAGTGTTAGGTAGAAGAAGTTTCTCATTAATTGTTTTACCATTTACAATAAGCTTTATAAAAGTTCCTTCAGCATCGTTAGTTTTTACGCTGTATCGAATATACAAATCTGTTTTACCAGCACCTCCATCATTTTCTTGGTACCAAGAAATAGACGCCCCTTTTACTTTATCCATACTCACATAGCCTTTACCTTTAAAATTGGCTCCGTCTTTCTTTACTGATGCATTGTGAAGTGTAGCTTCTTCGGCTTGTTCTCCAATATCTTGGTTGTTAACCGTATTTTCATTCCATGTGAACCCTTCATTTTTACCGAATTTCTCCTCTAATATTTGTGTTGGTTTCCCATCAATTACCACTAGTGCTTTCACAACGGTTTCTGGTTGTATTTCGAAACTTTGAGAATACTTACTTGAATCTATTGTTGGTTCTTCTCCATTTACCGTATAATATACTTCAATTTTAGGTTGAATATTATCACCTCTTAAATTGATAATTTGTGTATCGATACTAACTTTATTGGAAGTAATTTGTTTTTTTTCTCCTAAAATACTACTAGCAATAATATTAATAGCTCCTGACTCATTTGTCGATTCAATATAAGCACGAGTTAATCCATAAAATGCTTTTCTATTATTGGGGCCAACATGTTGCTCTACATCTACAGGACTTCCATTATCTAATGCTTTAATTTTCCCATCGCCCACAACATGAAAGTAGGTTCTATTTTCTCCGTAAGGATAGAAAACACCATCGGCATCGGTGGTAGAAACGCGCACTTGCACAATATCATTTGCTTGATTTTGTAAAGGTTCACCATCAATAGATAATTTAATTTTAGATGGTTCTTTAGCGGTTTTTATTATTTCTTCTGAAACTACAACTCCATTTTTATAGCCTATTGCTTTTAATGTGCCTGGTTGCCATTTTACCATCCACTGGCATTGCATTTTATCCCAATCTGTACCTGGTTTTTGCTTCCCTAGCGAGGTGTCATTAAAAAACAATTCTACCTCATCAGTATTAGAATAAACCCAAACAGGAATTTCAGTTCCTATATCGACTTTAGGGTGCGTCCAATGCGGCAAAATATGTACCATTGGTTTTGTTGTCCACTGACTTTGATAGAGATAAAATAAATCTTTTTCAAAATTCGCCAAATCTATCGCGCCCCCCATAAACGCTTTAAAAGGCCAACCACCGTGTACATAGCCTGCTTCACCAATATAATCATGACCCGTCCAACGAAACGAACCTGCATACGCAGGAATATCACGGAGTTGTTCTATATTTAATCGTGATGACACACGTACGGTAGCATTATCATAACTAGAGTTAAAAATTTGTTTTCTATTTTTTCTTTCTGAGTCCTCAATCCAATCGTGCGTAAATACTTCCTTTTCAGTTAAATCTGGTAACTCATAAGGTCTTTGATTTTTATTTGGATAGCCATCTCTAAACCAAGTTTTAGTTCTGTAATACCCTCTAACTTGCCAAGAATGTGTATTTTCTGTTCCAATAAAAACTTTTCCTTCTTGATTTTTTTCTAAATTTTCTAAAAAACCTTGTTTTTCACTGCCCCCATTAACACCTAAAACGTCCATAAAATCTGAACCAGAATGCCCTGAAGTTACAGGACGCGTCGAGTCCATAGCATGACATGCTTCAACCAAATCCTTAGCAACATCTCCGCCGGTTTCGTTACCTACACTGTAAATAACGATGGATGGATGGTTTCTATCGCGTTTAATCCAATCAGTTACATCTCGTTTCCACCAAGCATCAAAATGGTGAGCACCATAATCATTTTTGGCTTTTTGCTTCCAACCATCAAAAATTTCATCCATGACCATCATACCCAATTCATCACAAATTTCGTAGAAAATAGGGGTTTGTGGATTGTGAGATGTACGGATGGCATTAACCCCCATATCTTTTAACTGCTGAATTCTAAAACGAAGAATTTTATCTGGAACCGCAGCTCCTAAGGCGCCTGCATCTTGATGATTACAAACTCCCTGTAATTTGACGTTTTTACCGTTTATCCACATACCAGTTTCCGCAATCCATTCAATATCACGCACCCCAAATTTAGTTTCTACAACATCTACAACGTCTTTATTTAAAAGCAATTCTGTTTTTAAAGTATAGAGGTACGGTGTTTCAACAGACCATCGGTTAGGCTGATTAATGACTAATTCGTTTTTAAATATTTCATTTGAATTAAATTGTATCGTTTCATTTGATGAAGCCACAGTATTTCCACTAGCATCAACGACAGACGTTACTAAAACCGCTTGTCTTTCTTCTGCGTTTTCACTTGTAAATTCCGTTTCGATAAACACTTTATTATCTACCGTTTTAATAAAAATACCATCTCTAGAAATATGTGTTTTATTCTTTACATCTATCCACGTGTGGGCATAAATACCACTTCCTGTGTACCAACGAGCTGCTGGTTGTTTGTCATTATCAACACGAACGGCAAAGGTAATGGTGTTTGAGTTTTCTGCGATGGCACTAACATCATAGGCAAAAGAAATCCAACCATAAGGGCGTGTACCTAATTCTTGTCCATTAGCATATACAGTACTATTCATAAAAACACCATCGAATGTAATTTCTATATGTTTCCCTTTCCAGGCTTGAGGCACTTCAATGGTTTTTCTATACCACCCAAAACCAGCTGGTAAATAGCCCGCTTGGTCTCCCATGGGGTTATTTTCATCGTATTCACCTTCTATGCTCCAATCGTGTGGTAAATTAAGTGTACGCCAAGAAGCATCATTAAATGCCACTTGTTCTGCACCGCTTACATCTTCTTGAATAAATTTCCAATTAGCATCAAAATTTGAACGTGATCTGGTACTAACTTGCTCTGATTTGTTAAATTCATTGGAAGAACTTTTACAAGCTATAACTATTATAGAAACAACAAACAATAACATTAAGCTAATACCTGTTTTTTTACAAATTTTTATATATCTACCCATACCCATATTTATTTTCCTGTATTTACTGCTTCAATAACGTAACTATAACTTAGGTTTTGTGCTTTAATTCTATATTTTTCATGAGGCATTCTTCCCCAACTGTTATCGCCACCAACACCCATTTGTTTGTAATCGATATTAATATTTACAAAATCACGTTTTTTAATATCGGTAGTGTGACGTTGTTGTTTTTTGTCGCCTGCATCAAAATCATCATTATATTGATGGTGAGCACTAAATGATATTAAATCGGTAGCTGTTACTTTTATACCATTTCCAGTTGTGTTGGTAAATGTTACCCAACGTGCATCTGTTTTGTAGCCATTTTCTTGTGGACGGATATAAGGGAAATACAATTCTTCAACCGATGCTTTATAATCTCCTACCAGAGCCGCCGTATTTCTATCTTGATAGTTTTCATGAGGGCCTCTACCAAACCAGTTTAC
>NZ_JBHMFC010000102.1:0-718 GCF_042427585.1 Mariniflexile ostreae
TAAGAATTATCTGAAAATATGGATTCCAATCTAGGTTCAAGGTAGTGCTTTACTACTTGTTGTGCTATCCTATCGCTTACAGTGGGAATACCCAAAGGTCGGGTCTTGCCCCCTGCCTTGGGTATATTGACCCGCTTTACCGCAGGTGCAAAATAACTTCCTGATGCCAGTCTATTCCATACCTTGTACAGTTCCTTGGAACGTACACTATCGAATTCCGATAGGGTTTGATGGTCTATCCCGGCACTTCCCTGGTTACTTTTTACCTTCTTGTAGGATTCCCACACCATCTCCTTGGTTATGGGGATCGACTTTGTTTGTTCTTTAAAAATCATCCTTACAATTTTAAGTTGTTCCTAAATTTAAACTGTATAACTGAAGTCCTTCGCTCCGCTCCCATTACAGGAGTTTCAACACTAATACGACTTCATCCGCAACCTATGTGCTCATTAGTAATCGACTTACAGGTATTTCCCGCTTGTGTTTTCCTTTTCGCATAGCACATAGGCTTCCTGTGGTTCCACAATAAAGCCTGGATAGAAGTCATGCCCGCTTTATGACGGTTGCCGCATAGACAGTAATTAGGTGCCCTCTATGCTTATCCCTGACTCCTCGATATAAATCAGGTTTTGACAACAACTGGTCATTTCGTCACTTCATCGCAAGGTTCGCTTTCGCTCATCTCTTCTATCCTTACCTGACTATTTTAAATAGCCTT